>JADLBL010000022.1 GCA_020847735.1 Candidatus Eisenbacteria bacterium | reverse complement strand
GTGAATGCGCCGTTCTGGCTGCACGCGCCGGTGTACTCGACGAGGCCCTGATTGGTCACCGCGCCCGTGAAGTCCGAGCTCGCCATCTGCAGCGTCGCGCCCGCCTCGACCACGGCCGGGGCGTTGATCGTGCTCGAGGTCATCTGCACGGTCGTGCCGCCGCTGATCGTCAGCGTGGACGGCCCGTTCACGATCGAGGTCGTGCCGTCCAGATGCGCCATGCTGCTGGCGATCCCGCTCGTCAGGTTGAGCGTCGAGTTGAGCAGCGCGATGGTGCCCGCGCCGCCGAACGTGCCGCCATTGTAGAAGTAGTTCATGCCGGCGCCGCCGGCGACCACGCCCTGCAGCGTCAGGGTACGGCTCGCGGCGACGTTGATCGTGCCGGTGGTGGTCCACGACGGCGTCGTGCCCGAGAGCACGACCGTGTAGTTGCCGCCCGTCACGTTGATCGTGCCGCTGTTCGTGCAGTCGGTCGACGCCCGGTTGGTGGACAGCGCCTGCGAGACGTTGATCGTGCCCTGGTTGTCGTACTGGGCGTGCAGGTTGCGCGCACCGCCGGAGCCGGCGAGCGCGTTGATCTGCGCGCCGGGGGCGTTGACGAGCGTTCCGGCGGTGAGCGTCAGCGTCGCCGCGGTGGCGGCGCCCGAGCTGGTCAGCTCGATCGTCGCGTTGTTCGTGAAGCCCGTCGCCACGGTGAGCTGGCCGTTCGCCGCGGCCGTGCCCGAGATGCGCAGCATCGAGCCACCGACCGTGGTCAGCGCGCCGCTCTGCGTCGAGGTGCCGGTCACGACGAGCGTGCCGCTGTTCGAGAGGGCTTGCGCGATCGAGGTGGATGCGAGGTTGAAGGTGCCCTCGTTCGCGATCGCACCGGCGCCCGTCACGCTGCAACTCGTCCAGTTCGCGACGCACTGCGCGCCGAGCGTGACGGGGCTCGAGAACGTGAGCGTGCGCGAGACCGCGGTCAGGGTCTGGGTACCGGACGCCGAGCCGTTCACGCGCAGGCCGGCGATCGAGACGTTCTGGTTGACGGTGATGGTGTACGTGCCCGGCAGGTCGACCACCGCCGTGTCGGTCGCGGTCGGGAGGTTCGCGGGCAGCCAGTTTCCGGGGACGTTCCAGTTGCCTCCGGCGGGGTTGTTCCAGCGCAGGGCCGCTGCATTGGTAATGGAGGGGGCCAGAATGGCGGCGAGCAGCAGGAAGGGTGTGGCGAAACGCAGTCGGCGGCACGACATCAGGGGCCTCGTGGAGATGTGGGAGACGAGGTGCGGGTACGCCCTCCCCGCTGGGCAAGCGGCGGAAGAGGTCTGAGGGCGGCAAATTCTCCACCAGGCGGCCGGGCGGCTTCAAGATCCGAGTTGGGCCGGGCGCTTCTTTCGCGGCCTCCGCCAACTCCCTGCGGGCGTTGGCCGTGCCTCCCGGTCGGGTCCCAGGTTCGGGTGTCCGAACGGACCCTGGACCGGCCGGCCTTCTTCCGAGCCAGACATCGAGATTGCAGGGCTGGCACGTTGACGCAGCGGCCACGAACCCCGTAGGTTCCGGGTGGACTCTAACGTTAACGTAAGGGTTATGGGCGCCACCTCACAGACCATCACGACCGACCGGCAGGGGCTCCTCCGCGTCGGCGACATCGCCCGGGCAACCGGCAAGACCGTCCGCGCCATCCGTCTTTACGAAGAGCTCGGTCTGCTCAAGCCGGCGACGCGCTCGAGCGGCGGGTTCCGGTTGTTCGACGCCTCGGCCGTGGATCGCGTGCGCTGGATTGATTCGCTGCACGGCCTGGGCTTTTCGCTGCAGGAGATGCGCGAGGTGTTGCGCAACTGGTGGACGGCGGATCGGGGTCCGGCGGCGATGGCGGACCTGCGCGAGTTGTTCCAGCGCAAGCTCGCGCAGACGCGCGAGGCGATCCACCGCCACCGCCGGCTCGAGACGGAACTGGAGGAGGGGCTGCGATACCTTGAGACGTGCGAGAACTGCGATGCGCCGGGTCCGGTGCACGCATGCGTGAATTGCCAGCAGGACCACGGCGTCGTCTCCGCACCGTCGCTGGTCGTGGGGATCAGGAGCACCCCTGACGGCGCGCCGCGAACGAGCAGGCCCGCCTTCGTGCGGGTCGAGGGCATGAACGAAACGGCCGCGGGCTCCATGCCCGGCACCGAGGCCGCCGGAACCGCTTCACGAAAGGAGCAGTCCAGATGATCACGCTGACGCCCATCGCCGCGACCAAGGTCCAGGATCTGCTCGCGCAGCGCGGGACACCCGAGATCGGACTGCGCATCGGCGTGCGCGGGGGCGGCTGCTCGGGCAACTCCTACTTCATGGAGTTCTGCGAGGCGGAGTCGCCCGGTGACGAGGTGCTCGAGGCGAACGGCGTGAAGCTCTACGTGGACCTGAAGAGTGCCGTACTGCTCGGAGGTACCGAGATCGATTACGTCGAGGGCCTCATGGGCGCCGGATTCAAATTCAACAACCCGAACGTGAAGCACAGCTGCGCCTGCGGCGAGAGCTTCTCGGCCTGATCCCACACGACGACGCGCCGCACGCGCTCCACGCCGGAGCCGCTCGCGCCGCTCGCGAACGCGCGACCTTCGAAGGACGCGGGGAAACCGACGACATGAGCAACACTCCCGAACTGGTGGTGAAGGACCTCCACGTCTCCGTGGAGGGCAAGGAGATCCTCAAGGGCCTCTCGCTCGAGATCGCGAAGGGCGAGATCCACGCGCTGATGGGTCCGAACGGCTCGGGCAAGAGCACGTTCGCGAACACGCTGATGGGCCACCCGAAGTACGAGGTGACGTCGGGCGAGATCCTGTTCCGCGGCGAGAACGTCCTCGAGATGGAAACCGACGCACGCGCCCGCGCGGGCCTGTTCATGGCGTTCCAGTACCCGGTCGCGATCCCGGGTCTGACGTTCGCGAACTTCCTGCGCGCCGCGCTCAACGCGCGCATCGCGCCGACGGCCGGCGAGGACGGCAAGATGCCGAAGAAGAAGGGCATCCCCCCGAAGGAGTTCCGCGAGCTGCTGCGTCAGAAGATGGCGCTGCTCAAGATGGACGAGAAGTTCGCGAACCGGTACCTGAACGACGGCTTCTCGGGCGGCGAGAAGAAGCGCGCCGAGATCCTGCAGATGGCGATCCTCAAGCCGGTCATCGCGATCATGGACGAGACGGACTCGGGGCTCGACATTGACGCGCTGCGCATCGTCTCGGAGGGCGTCAACACGCTCGCCGGCCCCGACATGGGCGTGCTCGTCATCACGCACTACAACCGCATCCTCAATTACATCAAGCCGCACCGGGTGCACGTCATGAAGGACGGCCGCATCGTCACGCACGGCGGCCCCGAGCTGGCGCTGGAGCTCGAGGCGCGCGGTTACGACTGGGTCCGCGAGGAGGTGGGGACGCGATGAGCACGGAACAGAACCTCGACCTTCGCGAAGGTTACGCGGAGAAGTACGGCTTTCACGACGAGAGCAAGCCGGTCTTCAAGTCCCGCAAGGGGCTCGACCGCGGCATCGTCGAGGAGATCTCGAGGATGAAGGGCGAGCCGCAGTGGATGACGGACTACCGCGTCCGCGCGCTCGAGATCTTCGAGAAGAAGCCGCTGCCCACGTGGGGCGGCGACGTCTCGACCATCGATTTCCAGGACATCTACTACTACGTGAAGCCGACCTCCGAGGAGGCGAAGTCCTGGGAGGACGTGCCCGACGACATGAAGCGCACGTTCGACAAGCTCGGGATTCCCGAGGCCGAGCAGAAGTTCCTGGCCGGCGTCGGCGCGCAGTACGACTCGGAGGTCGTGTATCACAAGATCAAGGAGTCGCTCGAGAAGCAGGGCGTCATCTTCCTGTCGTGCGACCAGGGCCTGAAGGACCACCCCGAGCTGTTCAAGCAGTACTTCGGCACCGTGATTCCGTCCTCGGACAACAAGTTCGCGGCGCTCAACAGCGCCGTCTGGTCGGGCGGCTCGTTCATCTACGTGCCCAAGGGCGTGCACGTGGACGTTCCGCTGCAGGCCTACTTCCGGATCAACACCAAGGACATGGGCCAGTTCGAACGCACTTTGATCATCGTGGACGAGGACGCCTACGTGCACTACGTCGAAGGCTGCACGGCGCCCATCTACTCCAGCGACTCGCTGCACTCGGCGGTCGTCGAGATCATCGTCAAGAAGGGCGGCCGCTGCCGCTACACGACCATCCAGAACTGGTCGAACAACGTCTACAACCTGGTCACCAAGCGCGCCGTCGCCTACGAGAACGCGACCATGGAGTGGGTGGACGGCAACCTCGGCTCGAAGCTCACGATGAAGTACCCGGCGATCTACATGATGGAGCCGGGCGCTCACGGCGAGGTGCTGTCCATCGCGTTCGCCGGCAAGGGCCAGCACCAGGACGCCGGCGCCAAGGCCGTCCACTGCGCGCCGAACACCTCGAGCAAGATCATCTCGAAGTCCATCAGCAAGGACGGCGGGCGCGCCGGCTATCGCGGCCTGGTCAAGGTCGTGAAGGGCGCGACCGACTGCCGCTCGACCGTGAACTGCGACGCGCTGATCCTCGACGAGGACTCGCGCTCGGACACCTACCCGTACATGGAGATCGAGGAGGACAAGGTCACGATCGGCCACGAGGCCACCGTCTCGAAGATCGGCGACGAGCAGATCTTCTACCTGACGAGCCGCGGCATTCCCGAGGAGGAAGCCGCCGCGATGATCGTGGCCGGGTTCATCGAGCCGATCGTGAAGGAGCTGCCGATGGAATACGCGGTTGAAATGAACCGGCTGATCCAGCTTCAGATGGAGGGCTCGGTCGGATGACGCCCGCCACCCCGACGGTCCAGACCCGATTCGAAGCCGCCTGGGCGGAGTGCGCCGCCGGGCACGCCCGCGAGGCCCGCGAGGGCGCGTGGGCGGCGGAGCGCCGCCGCGCCGCGGCCGGCACGCTCTCGACCCTGCGTCCGCCACGGCGTGACGAGGAACTCTGGCGCCGCACCGACTTCGCCGCGCTGGAGCAGGCCCTGCCGGGGCTCGATCCGTGCGTGACCGGACCCGGCGCCCGCAACGTGGACGACCTGCCGGCGGCGGTGATCGAGCGCATCGCGGCCGAGGCGGGCAACCTCGCCCTCGTCGTCCAGCGTGACGGGGGCACGATGTTCGAGCAGACCCATCCCGCGCTGGCGCGCCAGGGCGTGACGGTGTGCTCGTTCGATCGGGCGACGCGCGAACACGAGGCGCTGCTCGCCGGCCGCTACGGCTCGCTGCTGCACGACGACTACGACTGGTACGCGGCACTGAACGCCGCGATCCATTCGGGCGGGGCGTTCGTGCACGTGCCCCGGGGCGTGCGCGCGGCGCTGCCCATTCGGCTCTTCCACTGGCTGAGCGGCGCCGGCGTGGTTTCGGCCCCGCGCTCGCTGGTGATCCTCGAGGAGGGAGCCGAAGCGACGGTGATCGACGAGCAGCTTTCCGAGCCGGCGGAAGGGGCGGCGTTCCATTGCGGCGGCACCGAGGTGTTCGTCGGCGCGGGAGCGAAGCTGACGTTCGCCTCGCTGCAGGACTGGAGCCGCAACGTGTTCCACTACTCGAACGCGCGTGCCGACCTGGCGCGCGACGCCGAACTGCAGTGGATCCAGGTCATGGTCGGCGGCCGCGCCACCAAGGCGAACGCGTGGTTCAACCTGAACGGACCAGGCGCGCGCGCCTACGTGCACGGCTTCATGTTCGGCGACCAGCGGCAGCACTTCCACCTGCACACGCTGCAACGCCACCTGCAACCCAACTGCACCAGCGACCTGCTCATCAAGGGCTGCCTGAAGGACAAGGCGCGCAGCGTCTACCAGGGATTGATCCAGGTGGCCGAGGGCGCGCAGAAGACCGACGCCTACCAGGCGAACCGCAACCTGCTGCTCTCCGACCAGGCGCGCGCCGACAGCATCCCGGGACTCGAGATTCTCGCCAACGACGTGCGCTGCACCCACGGCGCCACCATCGGCTACGTCGAGCCCGAGCACCTGTATTACCTCATGGCGCGCGGGCTGCCGCGGATCGAGGCCCAGCGGCTGATCGTGGAAGCGTTCTTCGAGCCCGTGCTCGACCGCATTCCGCTCGAAGCGGTGCGCGACCGGCTGCGCGACGAGATCGCGCGCAAGATCGGCTGACGCGATGAACGCGACGCGAACGGGAGCGGTCGCCGGCCCGCAGGACGCGCCGGCGGCCGCCGCGTTCGACGCGGCCCGTGTGCGCGCGGACTTCCCGATCTTCACCACGCCGCGCGAAAAGCCGCTCGTCTATCTCGATTCGGCCGCGACCTCGCAGAAGCCGGAGGCGGTCCTCGAGGCGATGGACCGCTACTACCGCACGTGCAACGCGAACATCCACCGCGGCATCTATCGGATCGCCGAGGAGGCGACGGCGCTCTACGAGGACGCGCGCCGGCACGTCGCCGGGTTCGTCAATGCCGCGAGCCCGCGGGAGATCGTGTTCACGCGCAACAGCACCGAGGCGATCAACCTCGTGGCGCACGCGTGGGGACGGACGTTCCTGAAGGACGGCGACGCGATCGTCCTGACGCCCATGGAGCACCACTCGAACCTCGTGCCGTGGCACCTGCTGGCGGCCGGGCGAAAGGTGGAGCTGCGCTTCATTCCCATGACGGCCGACGGCCAGCTCGACCTGGACGCGCTGCCCGGGCTGCTCGCCGACGGCCGGGTCCGGCTCGTTTCGTTCGTGCACGTCTCCAACGTGCTCGGCACGATCAACCCCGCCGCCGAGATCGCGCGCATCGCCAAGGAGCGCGGCGCGACGGTGCTGGTGGACGCCTCGCAGAGCGCCGCGCACATGAAGCTCGACGTGCGCGCGCTGGGCGCGGACTTCGTCGCGTTCACCGGCCACAAGATGCTCGGCCCGACCGGCATCGGCGCGCTGTGGGGCCGCCGCGAGCTGCTCGAGGCCATGCCGCCGTTCCTCGGCGGCGGCGAGATGATCCGCGAGGTCTCGCTGACGTCCTCGAAGTGGAACGAGCTGCCGTGGAAGTTCGAGGCCGGGACCATGCCGATCGCCGAAGCGGCCGGGCTGGGCGCGGCGGTGCGCTATCTCGAGGCGCTCGGCATGGAGCGCGTCTTCGCGCACGACCGCGAGCTGGTGACCTACGCGCTCGACCGGCTCGCCGGGGTGCCGGGCCTGAAGGTGCTGGGCCCCTCCGCCGAGCGGCGCGGCGGGCTGGTCGCGTTCACGATGGACGGCATCCACCCGCACGACGTGGCCACCGTGCTCGACCAGCGCGGCGTGTGCGTGCGCGCGGGGCACCATTGCGCGATGCCGTTGCACGAACAGCTCGGCGTTCCGGCCTCGGCGCGCGCGTCGTTCCATTGCTACTCGCAGCGCGACGAGGTGGACGAACTGGTCGCCGGCCTGCACGAGGCGCGGCGCGTGTTCGTCCGGCGGGGGAGCGCATGAACGACCTGTTCCGCGAGAACATCCTCGAGCACTACCAGCACCCGCGCTGCCAGGGCACGCTCGAGGACGCGGATCTCTCCTGCGAGGACGCCAATCCGCTGTGCGGCGATCGCATCCGCATGGACGTGAAGCTGGATGGCTCGCGCATCGGTCAGGTGCGTTTCTCGGGCCACGGCTGCTCGATCAGCCAGGCCGCGGCCTCCATGCTGTGCGAACACGTCGAGGGCAGGACGCTCGACGAGGTGAAGAAGCTGACGCGCGAGGACGTGCTCGAAATGCTCGGCATCGAGCTCGGGCCGGTCCGGCTCAAGTGCGCGCTGCTGGCGCTGAAGACCCTGAAGTCGGGCATCTATGGGACCGCCCCGTGGCCCGGTGAAGACGAGGATGGTTCGTCGTGAGTGACGCTCTGGGATTCGTGACGGTCGCCCGCACCGGCGAGATCGCCGTGGGCGGCGTCAAGGTGACGCAGGTGTACGACACGATGGTGGCGGTGTTCCGGCTCGACGACGGTTTCTGGGCGATCGAGGACATCTGCACCCACGACGGCGGTCCGCTGGCCGAGGGCACGCTCGAGGGCGCGATCATCGAGTGCCCGCGTCACGGCGCGAAGTTCGACGTGCGCACCGGCGCGGTGAAGTGCCTGCCTGCCACCCGGCCCGTTCCGGCCTACGCGGTGCGGGTCGTGGGCGACGACGTGCAGGTGAGCCTGGATCCGGCCGCGCTGGCCGCCTCCCCGGTCAACCCGCATACCGGCGAACGCACGCCCTGGGTGGAGCCGGTGGCGGCCGCGTCACCCGCGGCCTCCGCCCCGGGCGCGGCCGCGGACGCGGCGCCGCCGCCCCGCAAGCCGGTCGGGCCGCCCGAGTTCTCGAGCATGCCGTCGCAGCAGGAGATGGCCGTGCGCTCGGCTCTCGAGACGGTGATGGACCCCGAGATCAACCTGTCGGTCATCGATCTCGGACTGGTGCGCGAAATCCACTTCCTGCCGCAGCGCACGTTCGTGCGCATGATGCTGACGACGCCGTTCTGCCCGTACGCGCCGCAGCTCATCGCCGACGTGAAGGCGGCCGCCGAGAGCGTCGTGGCGCAGCCCTGCGAGGTCGAGCTGATGCCCGACCCGTGGAGCCCGGACATGATGCCCGACCCGGGATTGCTGGGTTTCACGTACTGAAGGCGGCGCCTTCGGGAAGGCCCGGCCGCCCCGCGCTCAGCCTTCCAGCGCGCGCGGCAGCGGCTCGCGCATCCGCAGCCACTCCGGCGGGATGCGCGGATCGAGCAGCGCGGCGAGTCCGCCGACGATCGCGCCGAGCGCGTCGTGCGCGCCGGGCTTCTCGCACGCCATGGTGACCGCGCGCTCGAAGTTGCGGCCGTGCCGCGCGACCACCCACAGGCAGAACGGCACCGTGTCCACGCTCGTGAGCTGTCTTCCCGTGCCGAGCGCGGACGCCGCACCGTCGAGGTCCGCGGCCGGGTGCCGGACCGCCGCCTCGATGCCGGCGCGCGTGCGACTCTTCGGCAGGCCCGCGACGATCGCGCGCAGCAGCGGGTCGCCGCGCGGAGGGTCGGGCGTCGCCAGCATGGCCGCGGCGACGGCCACCGCGACCGCCCCGACGCGCCCCTCGAGATGCGAGTGGGTGACGACCGACGAGCGGTCGATCTCCATCGCCGCCCGCGGTGGATCGCCCGCGAAGAACGCGCCGACCGGGGCCGCGCGCTGGGCCGCGCCGCTTCCGTAGGAGCCCTGCCCGCCGAACAGCGACGGCGCGATGGTGCTCCAGTGCTCGCCGGCGAGCAGCCCTTCGAGCACCGCGACCGCGCCGACCGCGTAGCCGCGGTGCCGCTCCTGGCCGTAGCGGCGCGCCAGCGCCGTCGCCAGCGTGTCGGGATCGAGCGCGCCCCTGGCGAGCAGCGCCTCGACCACCGACAGGGCCGTGTGCGTCGCGTCGGTCCACGGCCACGAGCCCGGATCCCCGCCGACCGGCATGCGGAACGCGCGCAGCACCCGCGACTGGCCGTACGCGTCGCCCACGGACAGTCCGCGAAGACTGCGCAGCGCTTCGGCGCGGCCCATCGCGCGATTCCTCCCTCCGCTAGTGGAAATTCCAGCTCAGGCCGGTGTTGAACTTGAGCTGGCGGAAATGGCTCACGCCGTGGTGTTCCAGCTCGACGAAGTTCGACAGGCGCTGGTTCATGGGGAACGTCACGCCGCCGTGCAGCGTGTAGCCGCCACGCACCGTGGAGTTGTGCTGGTTCGCGGCCTGAAGCTGCGACGAGCTGACCTTGTCCGAGAGGAAGTGCACCGCCATGCCGGCGCCGACGTACGGTTCCCAGTGCTCGCGGCGGAACGTCCAGCGCACCTGGCAGCCGAGGGTCGCGTCGTTGCGCGTGGTCTTCAGGTCGTAAATCGTGACGCTGCTCGTGTTCTGCCACATCTCCACCGCCGGCATGATCTCGATGGCCGGCAGAAGCGCGCTCGAGCGCAGGCGCAGCCGCAGGGCGATCCCCGAGAACGAGCTCTGTCCCTGCTGGAACACGGTCGAGGTCATGACGTCCACTCCCGAGACGCCGCCATGCTCCTCGGCGGGAATCGCGGCCGGCGTCGCGGCCGGCGTGGCCTGCCCGGGAACCGGCGTCGAAGGATCACCGCCCTGTGCGAGCGAGGCGGCCGGGAGCGACACGACGAGGACGAGAGCGAAACCGATCACGGCGGACGGGCGAATGCGCACGATGTTCCTCCTGTGGGGTACGAACGGGGACGGGGCACACTGTAGTGGAGTTTCCGGGATCGGGCATCAGCCGGCGTGGAACGACTCGGAAGGGCGACGGCCCGATCCGATTCACGGTCACGCGACAGCGCCCCGGTGGGAGTCCGACCGGGGCGCTGCCGATGACGGGTTTGCGGTCGTGTGTCGAACGAACACGGGTCCGAAGCGGACCCGAGACTCAGGAGGCGCTCGGCTCCGCCAGCTGCTCGTCGAGCTCCAGCAGGTCCACCATCGTCTTGAAGATGTCCGATTCGGTCACCACGCCCATGAGCTCGCCGGCGGGGGAGACGACGGGCAGCCCGGAGACCCGGTGCTGAACCATCAACCGGGCGGCTTCCTTGAGGCTCGAATCCGGCGCGGTGGTCACGACCTCGCGGGACATGGCCCGCTCCACCTTGAGCTGTTCGGTCAGATAGCCGAGCTCCGTGCGATTGAGCGTCGAGACCTCGGACGGCCCCGCGCCCCGCACGTCGCCCAGCGTCAGGATGCCCACCAGCCGGCCGTTCTCCACCACCGGCAGCCGGCGCAGGTTGTGCTCGCGCATCAGCAGGTGCGCAGCGGTCAGCGAGCTCGAGGGGTCGGTGCAGACCGCGGGCGCCGACATCAGGTCCCGCACCTGGAGGGCACCCAGCCAGGAGATCTTGTCGCGACCCTGCTCGGGCCGCGGGTCCATCAGGCTCGCGATGGCGTGCTGGAGTCGGGCGGCATTCATGGGTCACCTCGGGATTTGGGAGTTCAGGACGCCCGCGCCGCGCGCGCGGGGCGTCGGGGTTCGGCGGAACGGCAGGCCGTCGTCGTGGCCGCCACGACGGCATCGGGCGGCGACCCGGACGACGGCGCGATCATGGCCAGCGACCGTCGTTCGAACAAATAGAAAGTTGCGTTCGCATGCATCGGGAATCCCGATGGAAGCCGCCATCGCTCCGCGGGCGCTTCGAGCCGTGTCCGGCGGGCCGGTCCGTGGGACGACCGCGGCGCCGACCCGAGGTCAGCCGCGGCCGTCGCGGACGCGGTAGCGGACGAGCCGCGAGCGCAGCCACAGCACGCCGTTCAGGTCGGCCAGCCCGCGCCACAGGCGGTTTCCGACGCCGTACTTGGAGACGCCGTGCCGGCGGGGGCGGTGGGCCAGTTCGACCTCGGCGAAGCGCGCGCCGCGGAACACGCACAACGCGGGCAGGAAGCGATGCACGCCGACGAACATCGGCAGGCCCTCGAGGGCTTCGCGGCGGTAGGCCTTGAACGAGCAGCCGATGTCGGTGACCGGATCGCCGAGCACCGCCCGGCGCACGCCGTTGGCGACGCGCGACGAGACGCGCCGCATCCACGAGTCGTTCCGCTTCGCCCGGATCCCCGAGACGACGTCGGCGTTCGCCAGCGCGGCGAGCAGCTTCGGCAGGTCGGCCGGGTCGTTCTGCAGGTCGGCATCGAGCGTCACGACGATGTCGCCCCGCACGCGCGAGAGTCCGGCGGCCAGCGCCGCGCTCTGGCCCGCGTTCTTCTCGAGCACCAGCGGCACGAGCCGCGCGTCGCGTCCGGCCTCGGCGGCGAGGGCCCGGTCGCTGCCGTCGGTGCTGCCGTCGTCCACGACGATCAGCTCCCAGGTCCGCCCGATCGAGCCGAGCGCGGTGCGCAGTTCGGACAGCAGCGGGGAAAGGTTCTCGGCCTCGTTGTAGGCCGGAACGACGACCGAGATCTCGGGGCGCGGGTCCATGGCAGGCGGCGGAGAATGCCCGTCGCGCCCCCGCCGGGCAAACCGCGCCCGCACGGCCCCGGCCGGCCTCGCGGCGCTTGCCCGCCCGGGCGCAGGACGGCAGGATGCCGCGTCGCCCGCGCTGCCGCACCTCCGGAGGTGTCTTGACCGCACACGAAGTTCCGTCCGCGCGCGCTCCGGTCGCCGCCGGACCGCTCGCGCTCGTCGCGCTCGCGGTTCTCGCCGCGCACGCCCTGTCTCTCACGCAGTACGGCTGGTTCCGCGACGAGCTCTACTACCTGTCGTGCGCGAAGCGCCTGGCGTGGGGCTACGTGGATCAGCCGCCGCTCTCGATCGCGCTGCTCGCGCTCGTGCGCGCGCTGGCCGGGGACTCGCTCGCGGCGCTGCGCGCGGTGGCCGCGCTGGCCGGCGCCGGCGTGGCGCTGCTGGCGGGGTGGTTCGCGCGCGAACTCGGGGGTGGCCGCTTCGCGCAGGTCCTGGCTGCGGCCGCCGTCGGATTCGCGCCGCTGCTGCTAGGAGCCGGGCACTACTGGTCCATGAACGTGTTCGACTTCGGCTTCTGGCTCGCGGGCACGTTGTTCGCCCTGCGGGCGCTTCAGCGCGGCGCGCCGCGCGACTGGCTGGCGCTCGGCCTGGTGCTCGGGCTGGGACTGCTGAACAAATGGAGCGTCGCCTGGCTCGGCGCCGGCATCGCGGTGGCGCTCGTCGTCACGCCCGCACGGCGATCGCTCGCGACGCCGTGGCCGTGGCTCGGAGCCGCGCTCGCGGGCGTGATCCTCGCGCCGAACCTGGCGTGGCAGGTCGCGCACGGCTGGCCGACGCTCGAGTTCGCCCGCAACGCCTCGGCGCACAAGATGCGCGCGCTCGAGGCCGTTCCGTTCGCCGTGGACCAGCTGCTGGCGCTGGGGCCCGGCGGAGCGCCCCTGTGGATCGCGGGGCTCGCCGCTTCGCTCGCCCGGCCGCGCTGGCGGCCGCTGGCGATCGTGTGGCTCGTGACGCTCGCGATCCTGCTCGTGAACGGCAGCGCGCGCGCCGAGTACCTCGCGCTCGCCGCGCCGGCGCTGTTCGCGGCCGGAGCCGTCTGGTGGGAGCGACGCGGCGGCCTCGCGCGCGCGATCGTCGCCGTGCTGCCGTTCGTGTTCGCCCTGCCGCTCGTGCCGTTCGCGCTGCCCTGCCTGCCGCCCGCGCGATTCATGGCCTGGCAGCGGGCGCTTCGGTTGGAGCCGCGCAGCGAGGAGCGCCACCGCATGGGCGCGCTGCCGCAGCACTGGGCCGACATGTTCGGCTGGCCGGAGATGGCGGACTCGGTCGCGCGCGTCGCCGCGACGCTGCCCGCCGCGGAGCGCGCCCGGGCCATCGTCGTCGTCGGCAACTACGGTGAAGCCGGCGCGCTCGAGCGCTTCGGCGCCGGCCGCGTGCCGGCGATCGCCTGCCAGCACAACAGCTGGTTCTACTGGCCGCCCGCCTGGGACGGGGGCACCGCGATCTTCGTCGGGCGCGACAGCGCCGGGGTGGCGGGCGAGTTCCGCTCGGTCGAGGTCGCGGGCGTCGCCGGACACCCGCTCGCGATGCCTTACGAACGGGACCTGCCGATCGTGATCGGTCGCGGGTTCACCGGCGACTATCGCGCGGCGTGGCGCGAAGGAAGGCACTTCGAGTAGCCGCGACAGCCCAGCCGGGCAGTGCGTCCGCGAGTCGGGTCATTGACCGCGCCCCGCCGAATCCTGTTCACTGCCGCGCGATGCTTCGGCTCGCGTCGCTCATCGAACGGCTGGCCAGGGCCGCCCGCAGGATCGGGCGCGAGGGCGCCGCCATGGTGGCCACGCCGCTGCACGCTCCACGCGCCGCGCGGCGGCGCCGGCCGTCGGGGCCCGCGCCGGCGCGCCGCCGCAGGCCGCGTGTCCGGCTGCTCGAGCAGACGGCGCTGGACCTGGGTCCGCCGCGGCCGCGCTGGACGTTCTCGCGCCTCGCCGAACGTTCGCCGCACAAGGCGCGCATGCTCGAACACCTCGAGTTCACGCGAAGGTTCTTTCCCGAGCTGGAGGGTGTGACCATTCATGTCGGGCTCGCGCAGAAGCGCGGCGTGCTCGGCTGGGGTTCGATGGACCCGGAGCGGCCCGGGGTATGGATCCGTCCGAGGCGGCTTTACCTGTTCACGATCGCGCACGAGTTCACGCACTTGTTGCAGGCACGCGGGCTGGTGCCGCGCGGCGAACGTTCGTGCGATCTGTTCGCGCTCGCCCGCTCGTCCATGCTGGTGGATCACGCGCCGAGCTACCTGAAGTTGCCGCGCGCGCTGCGCCGTCCGAAGCTGCGGCCGGGCCAGGCGCGGCTGCTCACCGACTGCGCGCGGCTCGCGCTCGCGGCCCGCGAGGCGGGCGACCGGCGCTACCTGCAGCGCTTCGAGCGGCTCCTCGAGGAGGCCGTGCTTGGCTGAAGCGCGCGCGACGAAGCGCGTGCGCGTCGTCGCCGCGGTGGTCTGGGACGGCCCGCGGCTGCTGATGACGCAGCGCCCACCCGGCGGACCGCTCGGCCTGCAGTGGGAGTTTCCCGGCGGCAAGCTCGAACCGGGTGAATTGCCCGAAGCGGCTCTCGTCCGGGAACTGCGCGAGGAGCTGGGCGTCTCCGCGTCGGCCCACGAGACGCTCGGCGTTCATTCGCACGACTACCCGCACGGCGTCCAGGTGGACGTCGTGTTCATTCGCTGTACGCTGGAGTCCACGTCGTTCACCCCGAGCGGCGCCGTGAACGCGTCGCGCTGGGTGGAGCCGCGCGAGGTGTCGCTCGCGGAGGTGCTCGAGGGCGACCGCGAATTCCTGATGGGCCTCGGGGCCCGTGCGCAGTAGAGCCGAGAAGGGGTGACTCATGGTCCTGCCGGACGGAATCAAGTTCCTGAGCCTCGGCTGGTGGGTGCTGCACGCGATCGCCTTCCTGCTGGTCTGGCAGTTCGGCTACAACAAGGGCCGCGCGGACGAGAAGCGCGAGTGGCGCGCGCGGGAGATCGAGAAGGGAAGGTAGGTGCGAGATGGACGAAACGCCCCGCTACTGGTTCCGGGCGAAGCGCTACGGCTGGGGCTGGGGGCCGCCGCGGACCTGGCAGGGGTGGGTCGTGCTCGCGGTGTTCTTCCTGCTTCTCGGCGCCGACGCGCTGCTCTTTCCGCCCGATCGGGAGATCGGCTACTTCCTGGGCCTCTCGCTGGCCATCGTCGTCGGGCTGCTCGTCGTGGTCTGGCGGACGGGCGAGCCGCCGCGCTGGCGCTGGGGCGGCGACTGAGCGCATGCCGCGTCTCAGTTCCGGCGCTCGAAGCGCGCGACCGCCTTCGCGACCGCGTCGGTCGCGAGGTCGCGGACGATGACCTCGACCTCGTAGCGTCCGGGCGGCAGCCCGCGCACGGGCACGCTCAGGAACTGGCGGCGCATCGCGCCCGCCGTGCTTTCGCCGCGGCTCATCGCGATCGGCGGCGGCGCTTCGCGCGGCGTGAGCGCCCGGCTCAGCCAGCCGCGCCGGTCGGTGGGCACGGGTCTCACGGTGCAGTCGTAGACGAAGTTCGCCTCGCCCCGCGGAGAGAGCGCGAGGTGGTAGATCTCGAAGTAGGCGTTCAACTGATCGCCGCCCGCGGGAAAGAGCCCCGTCTCGGGCTCGAGGCGCACGCCCGAGCCCGGCACGACGCTCTGCGAGGGCGGGCTGCAGGTGACGACGAGATCGCTGAGCTCGAGCGCGCCCGTGGGCGGCGCCACGATCAGGTCGCGATGCGCGACGCCGCGACGGCCTTGCCCGTCGCTCACCTGCATCGCGACGCGCCAGCGGCCCGGCGAGAGCGATGGCGCGAAGCTCGCCGAGCGCGCCGCGTCCGCCCGGCAGGCCGAAGGAGACATCGGGGACTCCTCGCGGAGCACGGGCGCGAAGGCGCTGTCGAGCACCGCCCAGCCGACCGTGAAGCGGTCGTCCGGTCCGCCGGGCGCCTCCGCCTGCGCGAGCAGGTTCGTCCGTTCGCCCCCGTGGAACCGCGCGAGCGCGAGCCGAGTGTCCAGCGCCTCCACGCCCGGCGGGAGCCGGTGAAAGACCGCCCAGCCGCGGTGCACCGCGTCCACCTCGCCGTGGCGCTCGAGCGAGTCGGGGAAGGCCTGCGCCCAGGTCGGCCAGCCCGAAACGCGCTCGCCGTAGCCGAAGTAGCGCGAGCCGGAGCCCATCCACAGCCGCATGCCGAGCCGCAGGTAGGACCAGGTCGTCCAGTCGCCGTTGTGGAGACGTTCGGGTTTCGAGATCGGGTTCAGCTCCACGGCGTCGGGGCGCCCGAAGCGGACGTAGTACTGTGCGCGCACGTCCCACTCGCCGGGCCGCGACGTGCCGTAGAGCGCGCAGGCCTGCGTGACGCGCGCCCAGTACTCGAGGCGCGCTTCGTTCGCCGCCGTCACCGGGTCGGGGTCGGCCTGCGCCCAGAAGCGTTCGGTGAATCGTGCGCGCGCGTCGGGCTCCAGTTCCTCGAAGCCCTCGACGATCCACGGCGGAAGCAGCGGGCCGATGTCCTCGTAGCGATGCCGCACGGGTGCGGGCAGCCGCGGCACCGACGCCCGGAACAGGCGGTCGGCGGTTTCGAGGTCGCCCGTGTCCTGCGCGAGCGCCGCCAGCATCACCTGCGCCGCGGCGTCGCCCGGCGACAGGCGTGCCGCGAAGGCCGCGGCGCGGAACGCGCCTTCGCTCTCGCCCGCGTCCACGAGCAGCGGCACCATCTCGAGCCAGATCGCGGCGTTCGCGGAGTCGAGCCGCGCGGCGCGCGCGAGGCACAGGAGCGCCCGATCGCGCGAGATCTCGTCCTGGAAGAGCAGCCATTCACGCCGACACACGCGACCGGCGAGCGTCCACGCGCCCGCCCCGGCCGAATCGGAGCCGGTGAGCCGTTCGGCGACCCGCCGCGCGTTCGTGAGCAGGTCGGCTTCGAGGTAGAGCTGGCCGAGCAGCAGCGCCACGTCCGTTCGTGACGGGTCCAGCAGGGCCGCGGCTTCGAGTTCGGCCCGCGCGAACTGGCGCTGTTCGTGCGAGCCCGCGGCGATGCGCCGGCGCGCGGAGTCGAAGAGCGCCTGGGCACGCCCGCTCCGGGCCGCGGCGGTGGGCGGCGCGGCGACCACGAAGAGGGGAAAGGCGCTCAACGTGGCGGCGAACGCGAGTGCACGGATGAACGACCGGTGCTTCATGGCGGCCTCCTGCTCGCCCGGCGACCGGATTGCACTCCCGGCACCCGCCCGGGTCAACGGCGATTTTAGGCGGGGCCGGGCCGTCCGGACTGCGGGCCGCCGCACTCGCAGTCGAGGCAGCCGTGCGTCGCGCAGGTGCCGCAGCTCGCCTCGAGGCTGCGGCGCAGCGCCTGCCGCGCCCGGTGCAGCCGCACGCTCGCGTTGTTCGCGGTGATCCCCAGCTCGCCCGCCACCTCCGCGACGGGGCGTCCCCCGAGGTCCACGCGCCGGACGACCTCGGCGTACTCGGGCTTGAGTGTGGGCAGGAGCGATTCGAAGCACCGGCACACGGTCGCGAGCAGCCCGGGATCCTCGGCGATCGCGTCGTCGTCGCCCGCCCCGGGGTCGAGCACGCGCGCTTCGCGTCCCCGGCGACGCCAGTGATCCACGAGGGCGTTGCGCAGCAGACGGTAGAACCACGCCACCGCGCTCTCCTCGTCGCGGATCGCGCCGCCGCGCTCGAGCGCCTTCACGAACGCGGCCTGCAGCACGTCCTCCGCCACGGCGCGGTCGCGGAGCCGGGCTTCGAGGAACGCGAGGAACTCGCGATGCGCGAGCACGAGCCGCGCGATCACCTCGGGCGAGGCGGGCCGGAGCGCGGCCGCGGGCGATGCGGCTTCGGACTCGTTCGCGTCGGAAGGGTTCATGCGGCCGACTGTAAGGCCGGCACGCGCCTCTCGTCAGGCCGGCCGCCTCCGCGGGCGTACGGGGGATCCGAAGGCGGCGCACGTTCGGGCGCTCCGGGCGGGCCGCGCCCGCGTCAGCCGGCGATGCGGTTGCGCACGCTCTCGCGGCCGAGCGCCTCGAGCAGCGCCGAGAGGATCGTCGCCGGGCGCGGCGGGCAGCCGGGAATGAACACGTCCACCGGCGCGATCCCGCCCGCCCCCCGGTGGACCGCGAAGGAGTCGCGACAGAAGCCGCCGTCGCAGGCGCAGTCACCCACCGCGATCAGCAGCCGCGGGCGCGGCGTGGCCTCGTCGGTCAGCCGCACCGCCTCTTCGAGATGGCGGGTGACGGGGCCCGTCACCAGCAGGCCGTCGGCATGGCGGGGCGAGGCGACCAGGTCCACGCCGAAGCGCTGCAGGTCGTGGAACGGGTTGAGCAGCGCGAGGAGTTCGCTCTCGCAGGCGTTGCACGAGCCGGCATCGAGGTGGCGCAGCTTCAGCGAGCCGCGAAACAGCCGCCGAACCTCGGTCCGCAGCGCCTCGCCCAGCACGCGCACCTCACCCTCGGGCTCGTGCGGAGCGGCTTCGAGCCCGGCGGGCAGCGACACGGCCGGCCGGCCGGCCTGGCTGCCGAGCTGCAGCGAACGGATCAGCGATTCCCACATGCCGTCGGATCCTCCGTCACGCCCTACTTGTCGGTGCACGCATAGCAGAGGTTGAAGCTCTTGTTGATCAGCGGAAAGTCGGGAACGATGTTGCCGGGCATGACGTGCGCGACCGCGGGCCAGATCGCGTGCGAGGCCGAGCGAACGCGCCACGAACCGATACGACCGTGCGCGTCGGCGCGCAGCCAGTGCGAGGCGAGCCCGCGCGGGGACTCGACGAGCCCGAAGCCCCAGCGGCCGGGCGGCAGCTCGCCCAGGTGCTGCGCGATCGGTCCGCCGGGAAGGCGCAGGATCATCTGGTCCACCAGGTTCAGCGACTCGTGCACTTCCGCGAGGCGCTGCTCGTAGCGCGCGTGCACGTCGCCGGCCTGGCGGCCGACGACCTGGAAGTCGAGGTCGCGGTAGAACGCGTACGGATGATCGCGGCGGCCGTCCATCGCGAGCCCGCTGGCGCGCGCGGCGACCCCGGTGACGCCGAGGTCGCGCGCCACCCCGCCCGGCAGCACGCCCGTGCCCACGAGCCGGTCCATGACCGAAGGGTTCGCGGTCGCGAGCTGGCTCGCGCGCTGAACCTCGGCGCGCACCTCGGCGAGCGTGCGGCGCAGCCAGAGCTGCTGCGTGTCGTCGAGGTCGCGGGCGACCCCGCCGGGCACGCACACGCCGCGCAGGAAGCGGTGCCCGAACAGCGCGTCGCACGCCTGCTGGACGACCTCGCGCTGGCGCGCCAGGTCGGCCGCACCGACCCGCCAGGCGACGTCGGTGAGGATGCCGCTCATGTCGAGCAGGTGGTTCGCGATCCGTTCGAGCTCGCCCGCGAGCGAGCGCAGCGCCCGACCGCGCTGCGGAACCGGGGCGCCGGCCAGCTCCTCCGCCGCGAGGCAGAAGCCGAGGGCGTGCGAGTAGGCGCAGGTGCCGCACAGCCGCTCGGCGATCTCGAGCCCGCGCGTCAGGCTCGCGCCCTCGGCGAGCTTCTCGAGCCCGCGCCACGCCCAGCCGAGCTTGAGATCGAGCTTGAGGACCGCCTCGCCGACGCTCGAGAAGCGGAAGTGCCCGGGCTCGATCACGCCGGCGTGGATGGGACCGACCGGAATCTCGAAGACGCCTTCGCCCTCGACCGGGACGAACGAGAACCTCGGCGGCCAGGCGACGTCCGCGGGCGGCGAAAAATCCCGACGCAGCGGGTGCATGCCCGCCGGCCAGCCGTCGTGCCCGACGAGCGGGCCCGGGGACGGGTGCCCGGCGGGCGTCACGCCGAGAAGCTCCGCCAGCTCGCGTTCGCACCAGTGGGCGGCGTGCACGGTGGTGGTGACGGCGGGGTAGGAGGGCGCGTGCTCGGGTACGGCGCCGACCAGCGTGAGGATCGCGTCCTCGGGCGCCATCGAGAACATGACGTGAAGGCGGAAGCGTCCCGCCTCGGCGCGTTCGTCGAGCGCGAACATCGTCAGGAACGTTCCGCCCCACTCGTTCGCGACGGCGCCCGCCACCTCGGCCAGCCGTTCGGCGGGGAGCACCACGAGGTGCTCGCGCATCGAGGTCCGGTCGGCGTCGATCACCGCGCCGGCGAAGCGGTCGCGAATGCCCCGCAGCGCCCGATCGAGCGGAAACAGCTCGCCGGCGATCGTCACGGGCGCACCACCTTCGTGGCCTGCTCGATCAGCGCCCGAAGCGGCGCCGGCAGGAACACCCCGAGCACGAGCAGCGCGCCCGCGAGCGCCCACATCGGCGCGTGCGACGCGGCCGGCAGCGGGTCGGCGAAGTCCTCGCGCGGCCGGCCGAGCAACATGCGCGTCCAGTGAAAGGCGAGCCCCAGGAACGCGACGACCAGGGCGACCAGCGCGACCCGCGCGCCGGCGCCATGGCGGCTCGCGAATCCGCCCGCGAGCGCCAGCCACTCCGAGACGAACGTCGCGGCGGGCGGCATGCCGACGAGCCCGATGCCGGCGACGAAGAGCAGCGCGCCGAGCGCCGGACTCGCCGTCAGCACGCCCGGAACATGATCCATCCGGCGCGAGTGGGCGCCGCGGCCGAGGCTGCCCGCGAGCAGGAAGGCCAGCGCTTTCGCGAAGGACTGGGCGAGGAGATGGAACAGTCCCGCGAACACGGCCAGCGGCGTTCCGAACCCGATCGCCAGCGTGACGAGGCCGGTGTGCTCGATGCTCGAGTAGGCGAGCAGGCGCTTGTACTCGCCCTGCACCAGCAGGAAGGGCACCGCCATCACCACCGAGAGCGCGCCGAAGAACGCGAACAGTCCGCCGGGCCACGCCGGCCCCGCGCACGCCGCGGCGATCGCGAAGAACCGCAGCAGGGCCGACAGCGAGGTCGCGAGCAGCGCGGTGGACATGAGCGCCGCCACCGGCGCGGGCGCCTGGCTGTAGGCGTCGGGCAGCCACCAGTGCATCGGCGCGAGGCCGGCCTTGGCCCCGTAGCCGGTGAGCGCGAACAGGAACGCCAGCTTCACGAAGCGCGGATCGAGCTGGCCGGCGGCGTCGCGCAGGCGCGTCCACTGCAGCGCGACCCCCTCCTCGCCGAAGATCCGACCGGCCGAATAGTAAAGGAGCACCGTCGCCAGCAGCGCGAGCGAGATTCCGACCGAGCACAGGATCAGGTACTTCCACGCCGCCTCGACCGCTCCGGGCCGCCGGTAGTAGCCGACGAGCAGGGCCGAGACGAGCGTCGCGCCCTCGATCGCGATCCACATGAGCCCGAGGTCGTTCGCCGCGGTCGCGAGCAGCATGAACGCCAGCAGCGCGAGCAGCAGCGCCTCGTAGCGGCCGGCGGGCCAGCGCGCGTCCGTCCGGTCGCGCCCGGCGACGAACGGCATGTAATGCGCTCCGTACCAGGCGCACGGCAGGGCCGTTCCGGCGACGGCGAGCGCGACCAGCGCGACCAGCGCGTCGGCGTGCAGCCAGCCGTGCGCGGCCGTGAAGGCGCCGCCGCTCAGCACCCGGCCGCTCAGCGCGAGGGCGGCCGCGAGCGTCGCGGCGGCCGCGGCGATCGCCAGGCGCCGCGGCCACGGCGAGCCGCCGAGCAGCAGGCAGGCGGCGCCGGCGAGCGGGGCGGGCAGCAGCAGCGGCAGGAGCCAGGCCATCGCGCTCAGCCCTTCAGCGAGGTGAGCCGCGTCGTGTCGGAGTCGCCCAGCGTCTCCTCGATGCGGCCGACGAACAGCCCGAGCAGCGCGACGCCGACCAGCAGGTCGAGCAGCACGCCCATCTCGACGAGCAGGGGCATGCCGTAGGTGAGCGAGACGGCGGCGAGGAAGATGGCGTTCTCGACGATCACGAGCCCGACCACCTGCATGAGGGCGCGCCGGCGGCTGACCATGAGGAACAGGCTCACGAGCGTGACCGCCACCGACACCGGCAGGCAGGAGGCGAGGATGCTCGAGCCGGCGCCGAACAGCGCGCGGGTCTGGCTGAACGCGATCACCACCAGCGCGCCGCACGCGAGCATGCCGGCCGGCACGCCCATGAACGGCTCGGCGAGCGTGTCGCCGCCGGCGCGCTGCACCTGTCGCCGCAGCAGGACCGGGATCGCGAGCGCCTTGCCGGCGAACACGAGAATCGCGGCGAGCGCGATGTGCCGCGAGCCGGTGACCACGGCGACCACCGCGGCGATGAGCCCGAGCGCGATCGAGTTCCACTGGTAGGCGGCGATGGCCGCGCGCTGGCGGCGCTGCGCGGCGGCGTACAGCGCCGAGAGCAGGAACGCCCCGGCGAGCAGGTTCACCGTGTTGCTGCGCGGCAGCCAGTCGGGAAAGGACAGGTTCATCCGCGCCCCAGCGTGTCGGAGGCCAGCGCGATGAGCGCGAGCAGGAACGCCATGCCGAGGAACTCGGGCACCCGGAACAGGCGCATCTTCGCGGTCAGCGATTCCGTGAGCGCGACGACCACCGCGAAGACCGCGAGCTTGCCGAGCCAGGCCAGCAGCGCGACGCCGAGCGCCCTCGGCTCGAGCGAACCGGCGATGCCCCACGGCAGGAACAGGTTCGCCACCAGCGTCAGCAGCACCAGCTGGCGCACCGACGCCGCCCACTCGAGCAGCGCGAGATGGTGGCCCGAAACGTCGAGCGCCATGCCCTCGTGGATCATGGTGAGCTCGAGGTGCGTGTCCGGATTGTCCACCGGCCCCCGGCCGGTCTCGGAGACGACCACGATCCACACGGCGGTCAGCGCCAGCAGGTGCGACGGCGACAGCCACGCCGCCGGCGCCGCGACGACGGCGGCGGCGATGCCGGCGAGGTCGGTGCTGCGGGCGTTGAGCGCGAGCGTGAAGACCGCGAGCATGAGCGCCGGTTCGGCGAGCGCCGAGAGCGCCAGGTGGCGGCTCGCCGACATGCCGCCGAACGTCGTGCCGGCCTCCATCGCGAGCAGCGCCAGCAGCACCCGCATCGCCGCGAGCAGCGCCACGGTCATGACGAGGTCGCCCGCGAACCCCATCCCGGGCCGCGTCGTCAGCACCGGGGTCCAGGTGCACAGCGTGAGCGCGGCGCCGAGCATGAGGTAGGGCGCCACCCGCGCCAGCGGCGAGGCGTGCTCCGAGAGGACCGTTTCCTTCCCGGGCAGCTTGAAGAGGTCGCGGTAGCGCTGCAGCACCGGCCGGCCGCGGCGCATTTGCAGCCGCGCCTCGAGGCGCGCGACGACGCCGCCCCACAAGGGCGCCAGCGCCACCAGCAGCGCCGTCTGCAGGACGAGCACGCCCGCGTTCATCGGGACCACAGCAGCAGACCCACCAGCGTCGCCAGCAGGTAGGCCAGGTAAAGGTGGAGGCTGCCGGTCTGCAGGCGGCGCGCCTGCTCGGAGGTCCACAGGACCGTCTGCACGAACGGGCGGTACAGCCACTGCTCGAAGACCGCGGGCAGGGCCGAGCGGTAACGCAGGCGGCGCCCGAAGTAGGGCGAACCCTCCTCGAGCACCTCCACCTCGCGCCGCGCGCGCAGCACCGGTTCGAAGACGAGCCGCAGCGGCTTGGTCAGTCCGAGCGCGGTGTACTGGGCGCGGGCGTCGGGGAGCGTGCCGCACGTCCACGACGGGGCCCGCCGCAGCGCGCGCCGCTCGCCGCGCGCGACGCGCAGGGCCGCCAGCGCGAGCAGCGCGAACAGGCCGATCAGCAGCGCCACCACCGCGGGCGCGATGCTCGCCCCGCCGGCCAGCCCGGGCAGGAGCGAGAAGCCCGCGTGGCCGGCGAGGCTCGCGGCGTCGAAGCCAGGCAGCAGCGCGGCGAGCGGCGCCGCCAGCGTCAGCGTCATCAGCGGCGCGGCGACGCCCCAGGCCACCGGCAGCGCCGCGAACGCCAGCAGCGCCGGCGTGACGAGGCCGGGCGCATCGCCCGCCGCCGCCGCCGCCGCGCCGCGCGGCCGGCCGAGGAACGCGATGCCGTAGAGCTTGACCAGCGCCGCGACCGCCAGCGCGCTGGCCAGCGCCAGCGCCGCTCCCGCGAACGGCGCCAGCAGCCGCAGCTGCCCGGCGCCCGCCGAGTAGCCGAGGATCAGCGACTGGAACAGCAGCCATTCGCCCGCGAAGCACGGCAGCAGCGGCAGGCCGCAGAGCGAGAGCGTCGAGACGAGCGCGGCCAGCGAGGTCCGCGGCATGCGGCGCGCGAGCCCGCCGAGCTGGTCGAGCTGGCGCGAGCCGCCCGCGTGCGTCGCTTCGCCGACCGACAGGAAGGCGAGCGCCTTGGCGAGCCCGTGGCCGACCGCGTGGTAGAAGGCGGCCGCGAGCGCGACGCCCGCGATCGCGCGCTGGCCCGCCCCGGCGAGCAGCGCCGCGAGCCCGACCGCGAGCGCGAGCACGCCGGTGTTCTTGAGCGTGGACCAGGCGAGCAGACGCTTGGCGTCGGGCTCGACCGCCGCGTAGAGCGCGCCGGTCAGCATCGAGGCGATGCCGGCGACGACCATCACCGTCCCCCAGTGCGGCGGGGGGGCGCCGGGCATCGCCCACGCGAAGCGCAGCAGGCCGTAGAGCCCCGCCTTGACCATGACGCCCGACAGCATCGCCGAGACCGGCGCGGGCGCCTCGGGATGGGCCATCGGCAGCCAGACGTGCAGCGGCACGAGCGCGAGCTTGACCGCGAAGCCGGCGGTGAACCACCAGCCCAGGCGTGCCGCTTCGGCCACCGGCAGCCGCGCGTACGCCGCGGCGAGCGCCTCGAACTGGAACGAGCCCGCCCGCGCCGAGAGCGTGAACAGCGCCAGCGCGATGCAGGCGGCGCCGGCGTGCGAGAGGGCGAGATAGACCCACGCGGCGCTGCGCCCGCGCGAGCTGTGCGGATCGTGCGCGACGAGCGCCGCCGACAGCAGCGTCATCGCCTCCCACGCGACGAGGAAGAGCAGCGCGTGCCGCGCGCCGAAGGCGGCGAGCAGCGCGAGCGCGAAGCCCGCCTGCAGCGACAGCCGCGCGGACGCGCCCCGATCGGTGCCGAGCGGCGCGTGCGCGGCGAACGACACCGCTCCGACCGCGCCGAACAGCACCAGGAACGGCGCCGAGAGCGCGTCGGCGGCGAGCGTGAACGGCTGGCCGGGAAAGCCGGGCCACCAGGCGAGGGCCGGCGCCTCGGCTCCCGCGAGCGCGCGCAGGCCGGCCGCGGCGGCGAAGGCGCAGGCGGCGGCCGCGATGGCGCGCGGCGCGGCGTGGCGCAGGGCGCGCGGAAGCGCGGGCGCGAGCGTGGCGACCACGGGCAGCAGCAGCGCCGCCACGAGTCCCCACACCGCGAGCGCCAGCAGTGCGCCGTCGAGGCCGGGGAGAGACATGAACCGTCCGTGGTCGGGGTCTCTGCGGCCGCGCCGGGGGGTCGGCCCCGCGCGCGGCGTGGGCGTGAACGTGTCGGCGCATTGGAGCACGCGGGGCGGAAGCCGGGCAAGGCCCGAGCGGCGGACGCCACGGCGCCCGCGCAAGGGCCCGGCCGCTGGCGGCCCGCCGCGCGCCCGGGCTAGGCTGCGCGCGCTCACGACGCCGGATCCCGATCCTTCACATTGAGGAGGCGAGCATGACGCAGCCGCGGCGATTCGCGGGCCGGACGGTGCTGGTGACCGGGGCGAGCAGCGGAATCGGACGAGCCTGCGCGCGGGCGCTGGGCGCCGAGGGCGCGAACGTGGTGCTCGCCGGGCGGCGGCGCGAGCGCCTCGACGAGGTGGCGAACGAGCTGGCCGCTGCCGCGGGCGAGACGCTCGTCGTGACCGGCGACACGCGCGACGCGGACGCCTGCGCGGCGTGGGTGAGCGCGGCCCTCGCGCGGTTCGGCGCGCTCGACGGGCTCGTCAACGCGGCCGGCGTGCTCGGCAACGGCACGGCGTTCGCGACGCCCCCCGAAGAATGGTCGCGAGTGATGGACGTGAACGTGACGGGCGTCATGCAGCTGACCGGCGCCGCCGCCGATGCGCTGAAGGCGCGCAAGGGCGCGATCGTCAACCTGTCGTCGGTCGCGGGCATCCGCCCCTACGCGAACCTTGCGGCCTACTGCGTGAGCAAGGCGGCGGTCGAAATGTACACGCGCTGCGCGGCGCTCGACTTCGCGCCCTTCGGCGTTCGCGTGAACGCGGTGGCGCCGGGCGTCGTGGTGTCCGAGCTGCACACCGTGACCGCCGCGGTCGCCGACTACCCGGCCTTCCTCGAGCGCGGCAGGGTCACGCACCCGATCGGCCGCGTGGGCACGGCGGAGGAGGTCGCGGCGCTGGTGCTGTACCTGCTGAGCGAGCAGGCCGGCTGGATCACGGGCGCGAGCATGTCCATAGACGGCGGTCGAGCGCTCGCCAGCGCCCGCTGAGGGTTGCCCGCCGGTCCGCCCGATCCCCGCCCGGCCGGCGCCGGCGGGGCCGGTGCGGCCGCACCCCATATAAAGGAGCCGGGGACGCCGCCCGCGGGGCCGCCCCGCCCCGAAGCGGCCGCGGAATCCGTGCTCAACGCGCGCTCCGCCGGGGCCGATAACTCCGGCGTCATGTCCGCAGGCTTCGTCGTCCCCGTAACCCCCGCCGGCATGCTCGCGGCGGCCGCGTGCGTGGTCGCGGGCGGCCCGCTCTTCGCGAGCGGGCTGCGCGCGCTGCGCCAGCGCCGCCTGCTGGCCGGTCTTTCACCCGCGCTCGCCGGCCCCGGCACCAACGGTCTCGTGCAGCTGGTGGGAACGGTCGCGCTCGAAAGCCCGCTGTTCTCGCCGCTTTCGCAGCGGCCCTGCGCCGGGTACGAACTCGTCGTCCGCGCGACCGACACGAACATGTCGGGCCGCGTCGGCCAGCGGCGAGGCTTCCGGCTCGTCTCGGGCGAGTGCGACGCCTTCGTCGAGGACTCGCGCGGCGCGTGGGTGCTGCCCGTGACGGCCGAGCGCGCGGTCGCGGCGGGCGAGCAGATCAGCGCCAACATGGCGGCCCTGCTCGATCAGGACGAGACGCTGCGCTGGCTGCGTGTCCGCCGCGCGCCGCTTCACATCGTCGAGCGCTCGCTCGCGGCCGGAGCGCGCGTCGAGGTGATCGGCGTCGCGCGTTCGAACGCACCGGCGCTGCCCTACGTCGCCCGGCTCGAGGCGACGGGCACCGACGGCGCCGCCTTCGCGGATCCGCCCGAACCGGCCGACCGGCCGCGCCTGCACGTCACGGGTCACGAGGCGCTGGATCTGCACGTCGTCGCCGACGGCAGCGCCAGCGCGCTGCGCTTCGCGCCCTCGGGCTGGCGGATGATCGGGGCGGCGCTCGGACCGTTGCTCAGCCTGACCGGACTGCTCTATCTCGCGCACGCGGCGGAAACCACGATCGCGGGGCGGTTCTGAGCATGCACCCGCTCGAGGTGGGGTTCGGGATCGCGTGCACCGCCGCCGGACCGTGGATGTTCGCCCACGGCTTCCGGGCGCTGCGCACCCAGTCGCTCATTCGCAACACGCCGACCGCGCGGGTGCGCTCGATGGCCATGGGCCTGGTCGAGGTCAACGGCACCTTGCAGCCGCGCAGCCGCGTGACCGCGCCGTTCTCGAGCCGGCCGTGCGTGTGGTGGAACGTCGAGATCCAGACGCTCGCGAACAAGTCGAAGAGCGGAACCCGCTCGTGGCACACCGTGCACCGCGCGGACTCGGGCCACCCGTTCTACCTGCGCGACGAGACCGGGGTCGCGCTCGTCTATCCGCAGGGCGCCGAGTGCAAGGTCGCCTTCGACGTGGTCGAGGAGACCAACGGCTTCGGCGTGCCGCAGATGTACACCGACTTCATGGAGAGCCGTGGCCTGGCGATGCGCCACCTGTGGTCGGTCGGGCCGATGCGCTTTCGCGAGCGCCGGCTCGAGGAGGGCAGCGCCGTGTACGTGCTCGGCCGCGCCAACCCGCGCTCGATCGCCCGCGTCGTGTCGTTCGACGAGGAGGCGCTCGAGGCGACCGGCACCGACTCCTACGGCGCGAAGCACGTGCGCACGCTCGATGACGAGGTTTGCGGCGTCATCCGGCGCGGCTCCAGCGACCCGGCGTTCCTGATCAGCACGTCGTCGGAGAAGTCGGAAACGCTGATGTACGGGCTCAAGGCGTTCGGCGGACTCGTCGGCGGCCCGCTGCTGGGTGTCTTCGGGGTGTGGTGTCTGCTCGAGCTGGCGAAGTCGGGGCACTGGTTCGGTTGAGGTCGGGGCCGGTGGGACGACCGGCCATTCCATTTCATGCGAGGAGGTCGTGATGCACGCCGGTGAGATCCTGTGGACGGTCGTGATCGGGTTCCTGCTGGTGGGCTCGGTCGGCTACTTCCTGTCCATCTACAACACGCTGGTCGAGATGAAGAACAACATCGGCCGCTCGTGGGCGAACATCGACGTGCTGCTCAAGCAGCGGCACGACGAGCTGCCCAAGCTCGTGAAGGTCTGCGAGGCGTACATGCAGCACGAGCGCGCCGTGTTCGACAAGCTGAGCGAGGCGCGCGGCGCCACCGCCGCGGCGCGGACGGTCGGCCAGCGCGCGCAGGCCGAGAACCAGATCACGGCCGCGCTGGGCCAGTTCTTCGCGGTCGCCGAGAACTACCCGGACCTCAAGGCGAACGCGTCGTTCCTGGCGCTGCAGCAGCGCATCAGCGAACTCGAGAACCAGATCGCCGACCGGCGCGAGTTCTACAACGACACGGTGACGATCTTCAACATCCGCATCCAGCAGATTCCCGACACCTGGGTGGCCGGCGGCATGAACCTGCAGCCCGCCGAGCTGTTCAAGATCGAGGAGCGCGACCGCGAGGACGTGAAGATCGAATTCAAGATGACGGCCTGATCCACCCTCCCGCACGACATCGTCCCGACGGGCCCGCGCCGACTGCCGGCGCGGGCCCTCGTCGTTGCCGGGGGTCGGGGCGCGATCACGAGCTCCGCCCGCGCGCGGTGCCGGACCGTGTGGCCCGACTGCGCCCGGCTCCATGGACGTGTCCCTGCCCGGGCGGTCCGCGGTGGGTCTTGCCGCGCGCCGTCCGCCCCTGTACGGTCGCGCGCGCCGCGGTGCGCCAGGGAGGCGTCGCGCGGCACGAACTCCATGGGCACTGCCCTCTCCTCCACGACGGATACCCAGACGGATGCCCGCGCGGCCGGGGCCCTGCGACTCGTCGTGCACGGGCTGGGCCGCGCCGGCATCGAGCACGCCATGGCGGCCGCGCGACTGCCCGGCTGCGAGCTGGCGGGATTCGTCGAGGCGCGCCCCGACCGGCGGCGCTTCGCGCGCGGAGTGGGCTTCACGGCGCCCTCGGCCGCCGGTCTCGAAGCGCTGGCCGCGACCACCGCGTTCGACGCCGTGATCGTCTGCGTTCCTCTCGCGGAACGTGCGGCGGCGGTCACGACCGCCCTCGGGCGCCGTCTGCCGGTGCTCGTGACCGGCGTGCCCGCGGCGAACGAGACCGAGGCCGCGGCGATCGAGGCCGCCATCGCCGCGGGCGGCCGGCTCTCCTGCGGCGTGCCGGCGCTCTTCCACCCGCTGTTTCGACGCGCGCAGGAGCTGTTCGCCGCCCGCGCCATCGGCCGGCCCGCGCGCGTGCGCGCCTCGACGTTCGTCTCGCGCGTGTTCGCCGCGGGCGCCGACCCGCGCGGCGGGGACGTGCTCGACTTCGTGATGGCCGACCTGCTCTGGCTGCTCGATTCACTGCTCGGCCCGACGCACGCGGTGCGGGCTTCGGTGCACCGCCTGTTCGGCGAGCGGCTCGACGAAGTGCACGCGACCCTCGAGCTTCACGAAGGTCTCGACGCCGCCGTGGACGGCTCGTGGAGCGTGCCCGGCTATCCGCGCGCGGCGCTGGTCGTCGAGGCCGAGGGCGAGCGGGGTTCGATCATCGCTTCCGACGACGCGCTCGAGACCCAGCTCACGATTCCGCCCGCGGGCTACGAGGCCGGCGAGTCCCGCCGCGTACTCGCCGAGGAGGCCGATCCGCTGCCGTTCGATGCCGGCGATGCGACGCCCGTGGTGATGGCGTTCCGCCACGCGCTCGCCGGCGCGCCCGAGCCGGCGCTCGACCCCGCGCGCGCGCTGCGCGTCGTGCGCGTGCTCGAGGCCCTGCGCCGCTCGGCGGCCGGTGAAGGCGTCGTCGGCGAGCGTGTCGAGGTGCGCCCGTGAGCGCGCCGCGGCTGCTGCTCGGCGCGACGTCGCTGGAGCTGCCGGCGGTCGCGACGCGCGACCGCGCGCTCGAAGTGGCCGCGCGCTTTCGCGAGCCGGAGTCGCTCGCGGTGACGCTCGTCAAGGCGCTCGCCGCCGGAGCCGACGGAGTCTATGGCCCGCCCTCGGCGACGATGCGGGCGGCGCTGCGCGAGCTGCGCCGGGGCGTGCCCATGGTCGTGCGGCTGCCCCTCACGCCGCCCGACGACGACGTACACGAGGCGCACTCGCTCGACGAGCAGGCCGACGGCGGAGCCACCCGGGCGTTCACGGTGGCGCGCGGGGGATTCGCCGGGCTCGCGCTGCTGCCCGCGGCGCTCACGGGCCACCTCGCGGCTCGGGCGGTCGCGCGTTGCGAGCGCGAGCTGAAGACCTTCACGGCGCGCGCGCCGCTGGGTGTCGCCTTCGCGGCCAGCGTCACCGACCTCGCCCTCGCGGCCGGCAACGCCCGGGCTTTCGAGCGCCTGGTTCGCTGGGGCCGCGCGCGATTCGGCGGGCTCGCGGGCTTCGAGACGCGCAACCTCGGCACGTTGCTCGCGCGGCTGCACGAGTGGGGCGTCGAGCCGGATTTCGTGATCGGCGCGGTCAACCCGCGCGGATTCGCGATGCGGCCCGATCCGGCGAGCGTGCTGGCGGCGCTCGGACGCCCGGGCATTCCCGTGCTCGCGACCGAGTTGTGCGCGGGCGGCACCGTGCCGCTCGAGGAGGCCGCGCGTTTCGCGCTCGATCACGGCGCAGGGGGCCTCGTGCCCGAGCTGATCGAGCTGGACGACGTGGCGGGCGAACTGCGCGGTCTGGCCGCGCACACGAAGCGCGCGGGCGGCTGAGCCGCGGCGCTTCTCAGGAGCCGGGCCGCGCCAACGGACGCGTCAGTACGCCTGCGTCCAGTCGTGCACGGTTCGCACGATCGTCAGGTTGGTCCGGCGGCAGGACTCGTCGTAAGCGCCGCTGTTCGGCCAGGAGTGCCGGCCGCATTCGCAGGCGATCCGGCCGCTGGGCTGCTCGACGATCCGGCATTCGTGGTCCTTGCAGAACGGGCACATGGGACGGGGCTCCTTTCGAGCGCGACGGGCAGAATAGCGATCGGCCGGCGCGACGCGCAAACACGACGCCGCCCGCGGGACCCCCGTCGCAGGGGCGCGGCGCACCGGTGGTGGCGCAGGGCCAGCCGCGGAACGAGGTCAGCGGCCCGCTTCGACCGCCGCGCGCGCGTCGGGCCCGAGCGCGTTGGCGCGGGCGATGCGGGCGAACACCTCGGCGCCGCGCGTGCGGCGGCGGGCGAGGGCCTTGTCGGCGAAGTCCACGGCGTAGAGCCCGAAGCGACCGTGATGGCCGTCGGCCCACTCGAAGTTGTCGAGCAGTGACCAGTGCAGGTAGCCGAGCACGCGCACCTCGGCGGTCATCGCCCGGTGCATCGCCGCGACGAAGTCCACGATCGCGGCCGGGCGGAACGCGTCGCGTTCGTCGGCGAAGCCGTTCTCGGTGACCAGCACCGGCGCGCCGGTGAGTCGCGCGCACGCCTCGATCGCGCGCGTGAAGCCCTCGGGCCAGATCTCCCAGCCGAGATCGTTGCGGGGCGCGCCTTCGGGCACGACGTGCGCGACGGGCGAGAGCGAGCGCACGCGCCAGCGCGTGTAGTAGTTGAGCCCGATCCAGTCGAGCGCTCCCTTGAGCGCCGGCACCGTCCGCCGCACGGCGGTCGCGCCCGGGATCGCCAGCTCGACGCGGCCGTCCACGGCGGCGCGCAGCACGGCGTCGTCGAACACGCGCCGCTCGAAATGCGCCTGCAGCCGGTCGAGCGGGTGCCAGGCGCGCAGCGGCTCGAGCTGCACGTAGTGTTTCGCAAACCCGACGCGTGCCGCGCGGCCGTCGCCGTCGGCGTCGGTGCGGTCCTCGGTATGGATCACGCGGTAGGCGCGGCCGTGCGCCTCGAGCTGGTTCGCGATCACCGCCAGCGCGCGCGAGTTGTCGCGCACGGCCGGCGGCCAGATGCCCTCCGACCAGCCGCGGAACGCGAACACCTCGGGCTCGTTGACCGTGCACCACCAGTCCACCTCGGCCCCGTACTCGCGCGCGCAGAAGCGCGCGAAGCGCTCGAACGCCTCGACCGTCGCCGCCGACTCCCAGCCGCCCGCGTCGGCGATCCACAGCGGGTTCGTGAAGTGGTGGAGCGTCACGATCGGCGTGAGGCCGTGGCGGCGCAGCGACGCGAGCACCTCGTGATAGTGGGCGACCGCGGCGGAATCGAAGCGGCCGGGCCGCGGCTCGATGCGGCTCCATTCGAACGACAGGCGGTGCGCGTTGTGCGCGTCGGCGGCCGCGAGCGCGAAGTCCTCGTCGAAGCGCTCGAAGTGCCGGCACGCTTCGCCGCTGCGCGCGCCGCCGCGAATCACGCCGGGAAGCTGTTCGAAGCGCCACCAGTCGTTGCGCGTGTTGCCGCCCTCGACCTGGTGCGCCGAGGTGGCCGCGCCCCACAGGAACCGCTCGGGGAAGCGAAGCGACGTGTCGGACATGCGAGCCGCAGGTTAGCCCGACCGGTGCGCGTCCCGCGAGCCGAAACGACCCCGCCCGGTCAGCGTGCGGCGCCCGCGTCCACCGAGGGCGGCACCACCGGCCGCTCGCCGGCGGCGATCGCCCGCAGGCGCAAGGCCACCCACAGCGCCCCGCCCAGCATGAACAGCGCGCACACCGTGGTCGCGACCGGCGCCCCGAAGCGCTGCGCGAGCCCGCCGGCGAGCAGCGCGCCGAAGGGCGAGGTGCCCACGAACATGAGCGTGTACAGGCTCATCACGCGGCCGCGGAACTCGTCGGCCGTCGTCATCTGGATGAGCACGTTGGTGCTCGAGACGTAGAGGATGAGACCGAAGCCGGCGATCGCGCCCATCAGCATCATGACCGGCAGCGAGCGCACCCAGGCGAAGCCGACGAAGCCCAGCCCGCCCAGGGTGAGGCCGACGAGCAGGTGGCGGCGCAGGGCCCAGCGATCGAGGCGCATGGTCATGCGCACCGCCGCCAGCAGCGAGCCGACCCCGAACGCCGCGAGCAGCGCGCCGTAGGCCTGCGGTCCTTCGTGCAGCAGGGTGTCGGCGTAGACGGGCAGCAGGACGCTGTACTGGAACCCGAATCCGGCGCAGACGCCGAGCAGCACGAGCAGGTGCCGCAGCGACGCCGTTTCCCACGCGTAGCGCACGCCCTCGACGAGCGTGTGGGTGAGCGGCCGGCTACTGCGAACGCCGACCTGCGGCGGAACCTGCAGTACCGCGAGCGCGGCCAGCACGGCCACGAACGACAGGGCGTTGATCCAGAAGCAGCCCGCCACGCCGATGGTCGCGAGCATCAGTCCCGCGAACGACGGCCCGAGGATGCGGGCGGTGTTGAAGGCGGCCGAATTGAGCGCGATGCCGTTCGAGAGATCCTCGCGTCCGGTCAGGTCAATCACGAGCGCCTGGCGCGCCGGAAGGTCGAAGGTGTTGGCGACGCCGTAGGCGAACGCCAGTCCCAGCACCATCCACGGCTTGACCACGCCGAGGCTCACCGTCAGCGCGAGCACCGTCGCCTGGACGAGGAAGGCGGTCTGCGTGCCGAACAGCAGCCGGCGCTTGTCGGTCCGGTCGGCGACGACGCCCGCCAGCAGCGCGAACGGCAGCACTGGAATGAACTGCATGAAGCTGAGCAGGCCCAGCATCCACGGCGAGCCGGTCAGCTCGTGCATGAGCCAGCCCTGGGCGACGCTTTGCATCCAGGTGCCGATGAGCGAGACGGCCTGGCCCGACCAGAAGAGCCGGAAGTTGCGGTGCCGCAGCGCGCGGAAGCCCGAGAAGACGCCTTCCGGCGCCGGAGCGGAACTCATGGGGCGCCGACGCTAGCACACGCGCACGCGGGAACGGCGCGGCGTGCGGTCAGGCGCGTGCCAGCAGCCGACGGGTGCCGGCGCGGCTGTGCAGCACCAGCAGGGAGCGGGCGGCGACGCTCCAGAGCCGGGCGCGCGTCAGCTTCGGACGCCCGCGCAGCGGAAAGTCGGGATCGGCGTGCGCGAGATGGAGCGAGGCGCGCGCCCACAGCGCCGGCCACAGGCAGAAGAGCCGGTAGCGCACGTGGCGCGGCGGAACCGTGTCGAGGTAGTCCGCGACCTGGTCGAGCGCGGCGTGCGCGAGCGCTTCGAGCCGCAGCGCCAGCTCCCGCGCGGCGGGCGCGTCGCCGCCGGCGAGGTCGCCGGGCGAAAGGCCGAAGGGCGCGAGCCAGGCGGAGGGCAGGTAGCAACGGCCGCGCCGCACGTCGTTGGGCCAGTCGAGCAGGATGTTCGTCAGCTGCAGCGCCTCGCCGACGCGCGGCGCGAGCCGCCGCCGCCGCTCTCCGAGCGCCGCGTCGCGATCCGGGCCGGCGCGCCGCTCGTAAAGCTTCGTGAGCATCGCACCCACGCAGCCGGCCACGATCCAGCAGTACTCCCGAAGCTCGGCCTCGTCGTCCAGGTAGCAGACGCCCGGTCCGCGCCGCGCGGCGCGCGCGGCGTAGCGCCGCATGCCGGCCGAGAGAATGCCGACGCCCTCGGCGATGGCCTCGCGGTCGCCGGCCTCGAGCAGGCCGAACGCCCGCAGCACCAGCGGCAGGTGGGCGAGCAGCTCGAAGTCCGCTTCGAGCGGGGCCGACCCGCCGCGCACCGCCGCGGCCAGGCGCGCCGCCGCGCCCCCGTCGCCCGCGAGCGCCGCGTCGAAATCGGCGAAGCGGTCCCCGATCTCGCCCGCGCTCCCTGCCCAGCGGTCCTCGATCGTGTCGGCCGCGCGGCACAACAGGTAGGCGACGCGCACCGACTCGCGAAACGAGCCGCTCAGCAGTTCGATGTTGAGGGCGAAGGTGCGCGAGACCCGCGGCAGCGTGCGGCGGCAGTACTCGCGCGCCTCCGCCGGCGGGGGCAGGTCTGCCATCGGATTCCGTCCGGGACCGGGGGGGTGGAATGCGCGCCGGGCACTATAGCCGGAACCGGCGGAGCGGGCGGCGCCGCCAGCCGTCGCCGGGCAGCGGGAGATCGTGGGCACGGCACGGTGCGGCCGGCCGCCGCGTCGCGGCGTGTGATGCGGTCGGCTCCCGCTCGGCGGGCCGCGGTGCGGCCGGCTGTCGTGCGAACCGGCCGCTGTGCTAACTTGCGCCGCGGCTTTCCGGCCCCATCGCCGACTGCCGCCGGCGCGGCGCCCTGAAGGACGCCGAACCGGCGCACGCGAGCGCGGCCAACGTCCAACCGGCCAGCCGAGGTCCCCAGATGTCGTCCACGCGTGCGTTCCGCGCCGTCTCGCGGCTCGCCACCATCACCGCGGCCCTGATGTTCGCGCTCATCGTCGTGGGCTCGATCGTCCGCACCACGGGCTCGGGGCTTTCCTGCCCGGACTGGCCGCTGTGCCACGGCAAGCTCATCCCGCCGTTCGACTTCAACATCTGGATGGAGTGGTTCCACCGCCTGCTGGCGCTGCTCGTCGGCCTGCTGCTGCTGACGACCACGGTGGTGACGCTCGCGCGGCGCGAGACGCGGGCGAAGCTGGGAGGCGTCGCGGCGCTGTCGGTCGCGCTCTACTTTTCGCAGGCGCTGCTCGGCGCCCTGACCGTCTGGAAGCTGCTCGACCCCTCCGTCGTGAGCGGGCACCTCGCGGTCGGGCTGCTGCTGTTCGCGACCTTCGTCACGATCGCGGTGATGGCCGGCATCGAGGCCGATCCCGCCGCCCTCGCCGCGGCGGGTCCGCGCGCGGCGGACCACCTGCCGTTGTTCTCGGCGACCACGGCGTTCGTGTGGCTGCAGGCGGTCCTGGGCGGCATGGTGAGCACCCACCACGCCAGCCTCGTCTGCCCCGACTGGCCGACCTGCCACGGCGAGTGGTTCCCGCCGCTCGAGGGACTTGTCGGCCTGCAGATGGCGCACCGCTGGGCCGGCTACGCGCTGGCGGTGCTCGTGGTCGTCGTCAGCGTGCGCGCCGGCAGGGCTGGGGACCGCGTCGTGCGCTACGCGGGCCACCTGCTGCCGCGCCTGGTGATCCTGCAGATCGCGATCGGCGTCGCGAACGTGCTGATGGGGATTCCCGTGTGGGTGTCGGCGATCCATCTCGGCAACGCCACGCTGATCCTGGCCATCGCGCTGGTCGCGACGCTGCGGCTCGCGGCGCAGCCCGCGGCGCGCGCGGACGCGCGGGCGGCGCTGGCGGAGGCCGCGCGATGAGCGTCGCGCTCGGCGCTCCGACGCGTGCGGCCACGCTGCGCGCGTGGGTCGAGCTGACCAAGCCGCGCATCGTGATGCTCGTGCTGTTCACCGGGCTGCCCGCCGCGTTGCTCGCGGGATCGGGCTCTCCGCCGGCGCGCGTCTTCTGGGGCGCCGGCATCGGCATCGCGCTGTCGGCCGCCGCGGCGGCCGCGTTCAACCACTACTACGACCGCGACATTGACGGGCTCATGGTGCGGACCCGTTCGCGCCCGCTGCCGGCGGGCATCCTCACGCCGGCGCACGCGGCGACGCTCGGGCTGCTGCTGTCGTGGGCCTCGTACGTGGTGCTGGCCGTCTTCTGCAACCCGTTTTCCGCCCTGATCGCGATGGCGAGCATCTTCTACTACGCGGTCGTGTACACCATCTGGCTCAAGCGGCGCACGCCGCAGAACATCGTGATCGGCGGCGGCGCCGGGGCCACCGCGCCGATCATCGCCTGGGCCGCGGTGACGGGACACGTCGGGCTACCCGCGATCCTGATCGCCGCGATCGTCTTCCTGTGGACGCCGCCGCACTTCTGGGCGCTGGCGCTCTACCGGCGCGAGGACTACCAGCGCGCGAACCTGCCGATGCTGCCGGTGACGCACGGCGAGCCCGAGACGCGCAGGCAGATCCTGCTCTACTCGATCGTGCTCGTGGCGCTGACGCTCGTGATCGGACCGTTCACCGGGCTCGGCGCGATCTACACGACGGCGGCGGCCGTGCTCGGCGCGCTGTTCATCATGGGCGCGGTGCGGCTGTGGCGCGAGAAGTCCGTGCCGCGGGCCATGCAGCTCTTCCGCTTTTCCATCCTTTACCTGTTCGCGCTCTTCCTGTGCATGACGGTGGACGCATGGCTGCGGCTGCGCGCCGGCTGACGAGCGTCGCGCGGCCCGCCGGCTCGCGCCCGCTTCGGCCCGGGCGGGACGGACATGCGACTTCGCATCGGGGAATCGTCAATGTCGGGTAGTCACGTCCGCCGCGACCGTGGTATACACACCCGTCACGGTCACGACCGCCCCCGCGCCGGGGCGGGCAACTGTCCCTCGGGCAGCACCGCACCGTTCCGTTCCTGATCAACGTCGTCGTGGAGGTCGCCTTGCTGAACAAGGCCTATGCCGCCTTGATCGGAGCCGCGCTTTCGGCCGCGTTCGTCGCGGGCTGCGGCACCCAGCCGGCCGCTGAACGCAGCAGCCAGCTCTACGAGACCTGCATGCCGTGCCATGGCAGCTCCGGCGAAGGCAACCTCGCGCTGCGCGCGCCCGCCATCGCGGGCCTGCCGAAGTGGTACGTGCTCGCTCAGCTCGAGAAGTTCAAGAAGGGTGTGCGCGGCGCCCATCCCGACGACATGGAAGGCCACCGCATGCGGCCCATGGCGCGCTCGCTGCTGGGGCCGAACGATCCCGAACTGGTCGCCGATCACGTCTCGAAGATGCGGGCCGTCTGGGAGAAGCCCGACTTCGCGATGGCCGACACGTCCGCGGGCGGGACGACCTACCGGGGCCTGTGCGTGACCTGCCACGGCGAGGGCGGCGAGGGCAACGAGGCGCTCGGCGCGCCGCCGATCACCCGCCAGCACGACTGGTACATGGTCGCGCAGCTGCGGAAGTTCCAGTCCGGCATGCGCGGTTCGAATCCCGACGACATCACCGGCGCGCAGATGCGCGCCATGTCCCTCACGCTCGCCGACAGCGTCGCGATGCACGACGTCGTCTCGTACGTGAAGACCCTGCCGCACTGACCCCGCGGAGACCCGATGGCCGACCACGACGATCGTCCGTCCGAGAACTGGGGCCACGACGTGGCCAAGTGGACCTTCATCTTCACCGCCGTGCTCACGGTGCTCTACGTCGGCGCCGTGTTCGTCTTCATCCTGAAGTGAACGAGGGAGTCCGCGCCGATGCTTGACCACCTCATCGCCAGCGCCGCGAGTTTCTCGGGGGACGTGGACGGGTTGTTCGTCCTGATCACCGTGCTCGTGGGCGTCTGGTTCATCGCCGCCGAGGCGATGTTCTTCTGGCTGATCTTCCGCTTCCGCGCGAAGGACGGCGAGAAGGCCCAGTACGTCACGGGCAAGGAGAAGCACCTCAAGAAGTGGATCAACATTCCGCACGCGCTCGTGCTGGTCTGCGACGTCGTCATCATCGTCGCCGCGATCCGGGTGTGGGTGACGATCAAGCAGACGCTTCCGCCGGCGGACCGCACCGTTCGGGTCGTCGCCCAGCAGTGGGCGTGGACGTTCGCCGATCCGGGTCCCGACCAGAAGCTCGACACGCCCGACGACATCCGCACGACGGACGAGCTGCACGTCGAGGTCGGCAAGACGTACCACTTCCTGCTCGAGTCGAAGGACGTCGTGCACAGCTTCTTCGTGCCGGCCTTCCGCCTCAAGCAGGACGCCGATCCCGGCCGCATCTACACGGGCTGGTTCAAGCCGACGAAGACCGGCTCGTACGACATCCTGTGCGCGGAGATCTGCGGCATCGGTCACGGCGTGATGGGAGCGCTCCTCGTCGTGGACACGCCCGAAGCCTTCCAGGCCTGGGAGCAGGCGCACGCCGCGGAGACGCCCGCGGAAGCCGCGTCCGCCACCGAATCCACCCCGGCCCCGGCCGCCGGTCAATGACGGGGAACGACATGGCCCAGCATTCGCACGAGGCGGCCCATGTGGCCGGCGCGTCGCACGACGCGCATCACCACCAGAACTGGTTCCAGAAGTACTGCTGGTCCACAGATCACAAGATGATCGGCATGCAGTACATGTTCACCGGCATGGCCATGGCGCTCCTCGGCGCCTTCATGGCCTACGTGTTCCGCATGCAGCTGGCGTTTCCGGGCCACGCGGTTCCCGGCTTCGGCCTGGTCTCGCCCGGCCAGTACAACATGCTGATCACGAACCACGGCAGCATCATGATCTTCTGGGTCGCGATGCCGGTGCTGATCGCCGGGTTCGGCAACTTCCTGATCCCGCTCATGATCGGCGCGGACGACATGGTGTTCCCGCGCCTGAACCGCCTCAGTTACCAGCTGTTCCTGCTCAGCGCGCTGGTGCTGATCGCCTCGTTGTTCGTGCAGAACGGCGGATTCGGCGGCGCCTGGACGGCCTACCCGCCGCTGTCGGCCGACAAGCACTACAACCTCACGCCCTGGGGCTCGTCGTTGTGGCTGATCGCCGTCGTGCTGGAGTTCGTGGCGTTCCTGCTCGGCGGCATCAACTTCATCGTCACCTCGATGAACTCGCGCGCGCCGGGCATGAAGGCGTTCGACGTGCCGATCGTCGTGTGGACGATCGTGATCGCCAGCATCCTGTTCCTCGCCTCGGTCGGACCGCTCGTCGCCGGCGCGATCATGCTGCTGTTCGACCAGCTGCTCGGGACGAGCTTCTTCAATCCCACCCGGGGCGGCGACCCGGTGCTGTGGCAGCACCTGTTCTGGTTCTTCGGGCACCCCGAGGTGTACGTCGTGATGCTGCCGGCGATGGGCATCGTCGCCGAGGTGATGACCGTGTTCGCCCGCAAGAAGCTGTTCGCCTACAAGACGGTGATCTACACGATCATCGCCACCGGCGTGCTCAGCTTCTTCGTCTGGGCGCACCACCAGTTCGTGGCCGGCATCGACCCGCGCATGGCGAACGTGTTCACGGTCACGACCCTGCTCATCTCGATTCCGGTCGCCGAGATGTGCTTCGTGTACATCGCGACGCTCTACGGCGGTTCGATCCGCCTGACGACTCCGATGCTGTGGGCGCTCGCGTTCATCGCCGAGTTCCTGATCGGCGGCGTGACCGGCATCTACCTCGGCTCGAGCGGTCTGGACGTGTTCTTCCACGACACCTACTTCGTGGTCGCGCACTTCCACTACACCTTCTTCCCCATCGCGATCATCGCCGTCATGTCGGGCGTGACCTTCTGGTTCCCGAAGATGTTCGGACGCCAGTTGAACGAGTTCTGGGGCAAGGTGCACTTCTGGGGAACGATCATTCCGTTCAACGGCATCTTCATTCCGCTGTTCATCCTCGGAGCGGCCGGCGAGCACCGACGCATCTTCGACTACTCGAACTTCGAGCACATGTCGAAACCGTGGATGATCGACATGCGGATCGCCGCCACCGTGTCGCTGGTCGTCATGCTGGCGTTCCAGATTCCGTTCCTGATCAACTTCGTGTGGAGCATGTTCAAGGGTCCGAAGGTGGGGAAGAACCCGTGGAACGCGAACACGCTCGAATGGACGGCCGATTCCCCGCCGCCGCACGGCAACTGGGCGGTCATGCCCGAGGTGCACCGCGGGCCGTACGAATACAGCGTTCCCGGCCGGGAGAGGGACTTCTGGCCGCAGGACGAGAAGGTTTGAGGAGGCCCGCGGCGTGAAGACCATCGCGACGACGCGCAGCGCCATGAACATCCCCACGGGCCGGCTCGCGGTCTGGTGGGTTCTGGTCTCCGAGATCGTGATCTTCGGCGGCCTGCTGGTCTCGTACGTCATGCACCGGCTCGGCCAGCCCGAGTGGGCCGAGCAGGCCGCGCACACGCACCTGTGGTTCGGCGCCACCAACACGTTCGTCCTGCTCACCTCGAGCCTGTCGGCGGTGCTCGCGCACCGCGCGGCGGAGGAGGGGAACGGCCCGAAGGCCGCGAAGCTACTCCATCTGACCTGCCTCGGCGCGCTCACCTTTCTCATCATCAAGTCCGTCGAGTGGACGGACGAGATCCGAAGCGGCTTCACGCTTCAGGACGGCGGGTTCTGGTCCTACTACTACACCGCGGCCGGGCTGCACGCGTTCCACGTCATCGTCGGCGCCGTGATCATGCTGTGGGTCGCCGCCTCGGCGCGGAAGAACCAGGACCTGCACCGGGTCGAGAACATCGGCATCTACTGGCACTTCGTGGACATCGTCTGGATATTCCTGTTCCCCCTGCTGTACATCGCCAAGTAGGCCGGAGGAGAGCATGTCCGCGCACGGAACCACGCAGGCAGCGACGCAGGGACATGGGGCCGCGGGGCACCATCGCAACTACGTGAAGATCTGGGCCATCCTCGTCGTGCTGCTGGTCATCAGCGTCGTCGGTCCGATGACCGGCATTCGCGTCGTCATGCTGATCACGGCCTTCGGCGTCGCGCTCGTGAAGGCCTATCTCGTCGCCAAGAACTTCATGCACCTCGACATCGAAAAGCCCATCGTCCACTGGCTGCTCGGTCTGGCGCTCATGTTCATGGTGCTGCTGTACGCGGGCGTCGCCCCCGACGTGCAAAAGAGCGACGGCCAGAACTGGAAGAAGGACGCCGGCTACCACCACCTGCCTCCACAGCCGCTGGAAGGCGCGGAGCATGGGGGCGCGGGTGGGGGGCACGGCGGAGCGCACGAGGCCGCGAAACCGTAGGAGCAGCGTGCAGACTCTCCCGGAATCCGCCTTCGCCGCCCGACAGGGCAGGCGGTTCACGCACCACGCCACGATCGGCATGGCCCTGTTCGTGTTCGCCGAGGTCATGCTCTTCTCCGGGTTCATCTCGGCGTTCGCGATCGTCCAGGGCTCGGCGATGCCCGGCATGTGGCCGCCGCCCGGCCAGCCGCGGCTGCCCATCGAACGCACCGCGCTGAACACCCTGGCGCTGCTCGCGAGCGGCGTTTCGCTTTTCATCGGCGGGCGGCGCTTCCGGCGCTCGGGCGCCCCCGCCGCGCAGCCGTGGATGCTCGCCGCGCTGGGACTGGGCGGGGCCTTCGTTCTGCTGCAGGGCGCCGAGTGGGTGGCGCTGCTGCGCCAGGGCCTGACGCTCACCTCGAGCCAGCTCGGGTCGTTCTTCTACGTCATCATCGGCACGCACGGCCTGCACGCGCTGGCCGCCGTTTTCGCGCTCGGCTGGGCCGTGGCCGCGATGCGCGCCCGGCGCCTGAGCCCATCGGCGCTCGGGGCGGTCGAGATTTTCTGGTACTTCGTCGTGCTCGTCTGGCCGCTGCTCTACTGGAAGGTCTACCTGTGAGCGGGCCGCGCGGCCTGCGGGCGCCTGGCGTGGCGCTGCTCACCGCGGCGCTTCTCTCGCTGCCTTCGCTCGCGGCGGCCTGCGCGGCCTGCGGCGTCGGCAACGGCCGGAACAAGATGGCGTTCTTCCTCACCACCATCTTCCTCTCGCTGCTGCCGCTGGCGCTGATCGGCGCCGGGCTCTTCTGGCTCGCGCGCAAGGGCCGCGACTTCGTCGCCAGCGAGTTCCGCGAGAGCGACGAGCCGCCGCCGGCCGCCGCGCCCGAGCACGGGCCCGCGCGAAGCTGAGCGGAAGCGGGCGGGCCGAAGGGTCGCCCGAACGACAACGAGCCCCGGCGGGTTACCCCACCGGGGCTCTCAAGTTGGTAGCGGGGGCTGGATTTGAACCAGCGACCTTCGGGTTATGGGCCTTCCGACTTTCGTGTGGCTGAGAACAGCGGCTTGATGGCCTGATAGGCTGCGCGCGGACCCTGACCGCGAGGACGCGCGATGACGATCGACAGCCGGACGCTGTACGCGACACTGCTGGGC